>NZ_JAUBTF010000002.1:0-45381 GCF_036702355.1 Microcoleus sp. D3_18_C4 | reverse complement strand
CAGCCAGTCACTTCCCCTGAGTCGAGCCGTGGGCAATCGCTCTGGGGAAGCTCTCACCCTCAACAACATCGGCAATATCTACTCAGACTTGGGAGAAAAACAGAAAGCGCTAGAGTATTACAGTCAGTCGCTTCCCCTGAGTCGGGCAACCGGCAATCGCTATGGGGAAGCTACAACCCTTAACAACATCGGCTTCGTCTACTCAGAATTGGGAGAAAAACAGAAAGCGCTAGAGTATTACAGCCAGTCGCTTCCCCTGAGTCGGGCAACTGGCGATCGCGCTGGGGAAGCTACCATCTTTTCCAACATAGCTTATACAAAACGCGACCTAAACAATCTTCCCGAAGCCCTCAATGACATTGAATCCTCTCTCAAAATAATCGAAAACCTCCGCACTAAAATAGCCAGCCCTGAACTCCGCAGCTCATACTTTGCCACAGTCCAGAACTACTACGAATTCTACATCGATTTGTTAATGCAACTGCACAAAACTAATCCTAAATCCGGTTATGATACCAAAGCCTTAGAAGCCAGCGAACGTTCGAGGGCCCGTAGCCTCCTCGAACTCCTCTTTGAAAGTAACGCCAACATTCGCGAAGGCATTTCCCCCGATTTACTGCAACAAGAAAAGAGCTTGCAACAGCAACTCGATACCATTGAAAAGCAGCGCATCGAAGCAGTCAGCACCCCCAACCCCAATCAAACTAAAATCGCTGAGATCGACAAACAGCGCCTCGCACTTTTGGAACAATATCAGCAACTTCAAACCAAGATTCGTACCGCCAGCCCCCGCTACGCAGCCCTTACCCAACCCCAACCTTTAACACTGCCAGAAATTCAGAAACAGATTCTCGATGAAAACACGATTTTATTGCAGTATTCCCTCGGCACAAACCGAAGTTATTTGTGGGTGGTGACATCAACAAGAGTAACCAGCTCTGAATTACCAAAACGCGCCGATATAGAAACAGCAGCTAAGGAATTCCTAGAGACAATAACTAGCCCAATCCAGAGAGATATTCCCCAACAAGTTGCCCAAGCAAGTGCCAATCTCGGTCAAGTGATTTTACAACCTGTCGCAGCCCAATTAGGCAATAAACGCTTATTAATTGTTCCCGACGGCGTGCTGCACTATACCCCTTTTCAAGCTTTAACTCTTGCCCAAACTGCTGGACAAAATACCAATGTTCCCTTAATTGTCGAACATGAAATTATTACCCTGCCTTCTGCCTCAAGTCTCGCTATTCTCAGGCAAAATTACGGAGATAGAAAACCACCGGGCCGAACTTTAGCAATTTTAGCAGATCCGGTTTTCAGTCCAGAGGATGAAAGAATTAAAGGAAAAATCACCCAAGCAACAACAGAAAAATTAGAAGCAAATAACCTCGGTTTAAATCGCTCGCTTCGTGCTTCTAATCGGCAGTGGCCACCCGAACGCCTACCATTTACTCGCCAAGAAGCCCAAACAATATCTAGCTTATTCCCCTCAGCTTCTACCCGTCAAATACTTGATTTTGATGCCAGTCGCACTACTGCTACCGATGGAAATTTAGTCAATTATCAAATCATTCACTTCGCCACCCACGGCCTTGCCAACAGCAAAAATCCTGAGCTGTCAGGAATTGTGATGTCTATCGTAGATGACAAGGGCAATCTTGTCAATGGTTTCTTGCGCCTCACGGATATTTTTAACTTGAAACTAGCGGCAAATTTAGTGGTTTTAAGTGCTTGCCAATCGGGAATGGGACAGAATGTTAAAGGCGAAGGAATGGTGGGATTGACTAGGGGTTTTATGTATGCGGGGGCGCAGCGGGTGGCGGTGAGTTTGTGGAGTGTGGATGATGAAGGAACTGCTGTGTTAATGCAAAAGTTTTATCAAAAAATGCTGCAACAAAAGTTAGCACCGGCGGCAGCTTTGAGGGCGGCGCAGATGGAAATGATGCAGGAGGAAAAATGGAAATCTCCCTATTATTGGGCTGCTTTTACCTTGCAAGGGGAGTGGAAATGATATACAGCACTTTTGCTGGTAAGTAAGTACATAGCCCTTCTAGGGACACGGCAATGCCCATTGGTGTCAACTTAACCTTAAATCGGTAGTCAGACAGTCCGATAGTCCGATAGTCAGACAGTCCGACAGTCCGACAGTCCGACAGTCCGACAGTCCGACAGTCCGACAGTCCGACAGGGAATGAATTCCCTGCCTAATAGCTAAAGTCCTCTGAAGAGGACTAATAGACCTCTTGCAAAAATCCTTTTCATCAATTGATGGGACGGGCAAGATGCCCATCCCACAAGAGTTATTTTTTTTGTGGGATGGGCATCTTGCCCGTCCTAATTATTTTTGCAAGGAGACTAATGAGTTTAAAAATTAGGCGTTGCTGGGCGTTGCTGAATACAGGTAGGAATTCAGATTTCCCAATTGCTATAAAACAAGTATGGTCAGTTTTGTAACATCAAGCGAAAAGTTGATTCCTACCATGAATCAGCAACGTCAAAAATTCATTTTCTCAGTCCTCTTCAGAGGACTTTAGCTATTAGACAGGGGTTTCAACCCCTGGCGGACTAACGGGTGGGCGGGCTGACAGCTTAAGTTGACACCAATGGCCGAAGAGCCCGGAACGGGCAAGATGCCCGTTCCACAAAAGAATGAGTTTTCTTGTGGGGTGGGCATCTTGCCCGCCCAGAAAAGGGTTTATCGCCCGTTAGCTAAAGCCTCCCGCAATTTGCGGCCCCGCGATTTATCCCGAAGTTCGGGAGTCGCCATCCGCAACACAAAATCCAGCAACCAAGGCGCAATTCGGTGACACCAAACTGCTAGATGACTTTGCCATCCTACCAAGATTTCCGGCGCATCTTTCTGCAATCCCGCGACAAGTGCTAGGGCAACTTTTTCGGGAGTTGTGGGCACTACCCACCGGAATTGCTCTAAGTCTCGCACCATGTCGGTATCTGTTAGGGATGGCAGCAAAGCTGTGACTCGAACATTGTACTGAGTTAACTCGCTACGCAAAGCTTGGGTGAATCCCAAAATGGCAAATTTGGTAGCAGAATAAGTCGCCATTGTGGGAGCGGCAATTTTGCCCATTAAGCTCGAAACATTGACGATTGTTCCCTCTTTTTGAGTCGCCATTCGCCGAGCTATCAAGCGGGTAATTGTATAGGTCCCGAGCAAATTTAAGGCGATTTCTTCCTCGATTAATGGCAGCGGAGAACGCAAGAATGATGCTTGGTGGGCGACGCCTGCACAGTTGACTAGCAGGTGAATCGGGCCGCAATCTCGCCAAGCTTGGGCGATCGCAATATTCACCGCAACTGACTGAGTTAAATCCAAAGCTAACGGCACTACTTCTGTGCCCAAAACATCGATTTCCTCTGCCAGTTCAATTAATTGCTTGCGGTTGCGCGCCACAATCAACAAGCGTTTGACTCCTTGTCTCGCTAATTCCAGGGCGATCGATCGCCCAATTCCGCGCGAAGCTCCTGTAACAAGAGCTGTTTTTCCTTGAAGTTGCATAGATTAAACCTTTTGGTAGATGCTCACCGCGACACGGAGTTATGAGTTGTGAGTTGTGAATTATTAGTTATGAGTTGGATTTTTTGGCGGTAACAACTCATAATTCATAATTTTGGGAAAGGCTATCTTGTTTCGATAGACCTCATTTACTTGTGGGGTTAACTCAAAACTAAAAACTTTTGAATCGCTAACGTGCGCGTGAGCTGAACTAAACTTTTGGTTTGCCAGAAATCAGTTAATTATCTGGTCTTGTAACCTCATGCCAGCAGACAAAGCTGAGATGGGCAAACCTAGTCATAAATCATGGCCAAGCGGGCTTTATTACCGCTTTTTCTTCAGTTCGCGGAGGCGGACTTTGCCTGTGTAGCCGCGAATTTATTCTCCGGGGTATTCACCGCGAATTGGTCATTGAGCGGGGTTGGAGAACCCCTCTTTCTTCACTCCGTGGAGGCGGATTTTGCCTGGGTAGCTGCGAATAAATTGGCCGGGAATATTCGCCGGGATTGGTTATTCGCCAGGGCTTAATTACCCCTCTTTTTTTTGTCCGCAGAGGCAGACGATATCCTGTGCAGCGGCGACTTACAATCGCCGGGGATTCGTGCGAATTGGCACAGGATAATTGAGCAATGCAGATTATCAATTCCACACCTCCTAGATATGAGAATTTCCTATCTACACACACCTTAACAACTTGACAGAGAAGCGGCAACAATTTTTAATAAATCTTCCGCAACACTTCTTTACAATTTTCTCAGACTGCCGATTTCCAAGTGCCGTGAAAGCCCAAAGGTATGACACCGGGCAATTCTAGCTTGCAAACAGGGGAATCAGAAAGTCCGTCGCTGTCAAATATCCAGACTTCGCTGCTATCAGAATTGCCGTCGTAAACAACTGTCAAAATCCAACCTTTCTCCGAGGAAATATCTGGAACGTAGATGGGCTCTGCGGGATAGCGATTTTCGCCCAAGTCGGCAATTGTGAGATTGCGGGTTTGCGTGTCCAAACGGGCGATCGCACCGTAACGTTCGGCTACAATATCAACGTCAGGCCGATACATTGCCAGATAAATATATCGTGCGTCTTGCCCTATTTCGGCAGCAGGTACGATCGGAAACTCACAAGGTTTATCCAACAATTCTTCGGCTGCTGTCACTTTCCCCGTCTGAGGATTGAGATGCACCCGCCACAGAGTCCCCTCCGCATCGGTGCGAGTTTCACCAGTCGGTACTTCTTTCAGTCGCTGATTAGTTTGAAAGTCAGCGAAGCGCACAAAATCAACCGCTACCGAACCATCTTCCTTCACAAAACCGTTAGCAAAATGCCACTGAAACCAAGGTTCGGTTTCGCCGCGACTAACTAAAGAGAGAGTTTCAGAGTCAAAAACTAATATCTGAGTACCTAACTCCGGTTTCCACTTAAAGGACTCGCTATAACTGCTAATTCCCGTTAACAATGGCAAAAAATTGACTTGCACCGGCGGGATAAAAAATATCAGATACTTTCCCGCAAAAACAAAATCGTGGAGCGCGTAAATTCCATCTAAAGCAACTGTTGATTGTTGCACGACTTTGCCAGTAAAATCGCTTTTATACAGATTCAACTTTGTAGTCGCACCGTTGGTAATTCCAAAGTTGAAAATATTGCGGGTAATCGGGTCGCGCTTGCAGTGAGCAGAATAAACAAATTTACTATCTAAACTGCCTAAATCGTCCGTTCCCTGAGTTTCCAGGGTTTGCAAATCGAGGCGGTGAGGCGGGCCACCTTCCCACAATGCCAAAAGGCGATCGGGCAAAGCTAAAACAGAAGTATTGGCAGCATTTTTAACAGTTTTATTCCACCGCAACCACACAGGACCCGGTGCTGTCATGCCATAATTACTGTAGAGAAATTTATCAGCTTTTTCTTCAGCTAGATATCCCGCTGTTTGCACGTAGCGATAAACAGCCGTAGCACCGACATCGGTAAAATGTACTGCCAAAATTGCACCGTCGCCATCAAACCAGTGTCCCGCAGCAACACCGCCACGTTCCAAACGTCCGGGCCCGTTGCGGTAGAGAGTGCCGCGCAATCCTGCGGGAATTTTACCGCTTTTAACGGATAACTGAGTCAGCGGAAATTCCGCAGCCGGACGGGCTAAAGCTTGAGCCCAGGATTTTTTAGGTGAGATTTTAGTGTCTGTTTTCATTTGAAACTGGCAATTTTCAACTGATATTGCAGAAATTTTCCTTTACAATTATAGCAAAAATCATCTATAACAGTGCTCGCGTGATCCATTCATCAAGGAATGAACAATTTCTCAATCCCCCAATCTAAAATCTAAAATCTAAAATCTAAAATCTCAACCTGTACCTCACTTAATCGAACAAGGGTATAACACCTATGACTCTCCGCCGCCGTGCTCTGCTGACAACTTTTGGGCTGACTGCTATTGGTACTCAGCTTGTGCCGTTAGCGAAGCCCTCGAAGAGGATCACCCAAACCAACCTATCTCCCAAAAGTGCGATCGTGAAGCCGCGCCGCCTGCAAGTTGGCGATACAGTAGCTTTAATCAATCCTGCCGCTTTCAACTACAAAAAAGAAATCGAGGATTTTTTTAAAGTTATGGAAAAGCTGGGTTTAAAAGTTAAATTGGGAGAGCATTTTTACGATCGCTACGGCTATTTAGCCGGCAAGGATGCCGATCGCGCCGCCGATGTCAACGCAGCCTTTGCCGATGACTCAGTGCGAGCTATTTTTACCGGGATGGGCGGCTGGGGCTGTGGTCGGATCTTGCCGCTCCTAGATTACAATATTATCGGCAACAACCCCAAAATTATTATGGGATTTAGCGATATTACGGCGCTGTTATTGGCGATTTATGCTAAAACTAATAGAGTTACTTTTCACGGCCCTTTAGGTGCGTCAACGTGGAGTCCCTTTACAGTGGATTACGTCAAAAAAGTTTTGTTTGACGGAGGTGCTGTGACTATGCAAAACTCCAAAAGCGTGCAAGTTCAAACAATCGGGCGCGGCACAGCTAGGGGCAAACTAATCGGCGGCAATTTATCAGTAATAGCAGCCATGGTGGGTTCTACATATTTACCGCAGTGGGAAAACAGTATTTTGTTTGTCGAGGAAGTTGGCGAAGAAGTTTATCGCATCGATAGAATGTTGACGCAGCTCAAATTAGCGGGCATTCTCGATAAAATATCCGGTTTTATTTTCGGACAGTGTACCAAGTGCGAAGCTGAAAAACCCCAAGAGTCCCTAACCTTGCCTCAAGTCTTGTCCGACCACATTCGCCCTTTAAATATTCCCGCGTGGTACGGTTCAATGGTGGGACACATCCGGGAACAGTTCACTTTGCCGATCGGTCTAGAAGTCGAAATCGACGCTGACTCTGGTACAATCATATTATTAGAATCCGCTGTCAGCTAAATCTTAAACTCTTCTGGATATTACCGAGGCAGAGCCTCTGGATCTGCGTTCCCCGGCAGAGCCAGGGAACGAGAAATAAATTAAACACAAAATCTGAAATATCGTGAAAAAAACCGCACAATTAATTAAACCCTTAACAGTAATAATTTTGACAATTCTTTGCCTGTTGCCGCTCAATGCCTGTGCAGCAGCAAGTAAAACCGCAAATGGCGACCCAATTTACCAGCAGCGAACAGTCCACAATCCCGACGGAATCGGCAAATTTTACATGGGTCGAGAAATTGCCCAAGTCATGGGATATCAAGGCGCTAGTTGGCTAGAAAGACCGTCTCGCGGCATGGAGGAAAAATCAGCTCGATTAGTCAACAATCTCGATTTAAAACCAACCGATATTGTAGCAGACATTGGAGCGGGAACGGGATATTTCAGCTTTCGCATCGCTGCCTTAGTTCCACAAGGAAAAGTTTTAGCAGTTGACGTGCAGCCGGAAATGATTAATTTTCTGGAATTGAATAAACAAGAAAAAAAAATCGCTAACGTTGAGCCAGTTTTGGGAAATATCGATAATCCGAATTTGCCCGAAAACAGTGTAGATTTAGTGGTGATGGTCGATGCTTATCACGAATTTGCATATCCCAGAGAAATGATGCAAGGAATTGTGAAAGCACTCAAACCGGGAGGCCGCACGGTATCGATCGAGTATCGCGGCGAAAACCCGCTGATTCCCATTAAAGGTTTGCACAAAATGACGCAGAAGCAGGTGAAAAAAGAAATGGCCGCCGTCGGTTTAGTATGGAAAGAGACAAAAGATATGTTGCCCCAGCAGCATTTGATGGTGTTTGAGAAAAAATCTCAAATTTAGCAGCCAAATCGAGCGATTCTCTACCATTTTTACTGAGTTTTGTCAAGGTACAAAAGACGTATTTTTGAGGCGCGCAGGCGATCGGTCAAAAATTCTAAGCCTTAAGTAACCATTAAGAGAGACATTTTACTAAAAATACCATTTACAATTAAAAATTGATAACCCAGAGGCGCTTCCTTCATTTTTCAAGCGAAGAAGTGTCGCTATTAAGAAGTACCAGCGTGAACATTCCAAGTTCCATCCTCACCATGCTCGCCGGCATCGGAGTGACTCTGATCAGTCTCTGGTACGGGCAGAATCACGGTTTGATGCCGATCGCCGCCTCTGACGAAGCATCCGACATAGACGCACTTTTCAATACAATGATGACCATTTCCACTGGACTATTTATCATGGTCCAAGGAATTCTCATCGTTGCTGCAATTAAATATCGTCGCCGTCAAGGAGACAACACAGACGGGCCGCCTTGGCATGACAACTTTCCCTTAGAAATTCTTTGGACAGCCGTGCCGGCAGTGATTATTTTAGGAATCGGAGTCTACAGTTTTGAGATTTACAACTCAATGGGAGGCCTCGATCCGATGGGCAATCACGACCACGGAACCATGCAAGCGCACTCTAAAATGCGGGGAAGTGCGATCGCAGCCACACTCTCAGATACACCCCAAAACGCCCCTCAAATTCCGTCTCCAAAACTCTATGCTTTAGGCGTAGGCGCTTCCCCCGAAAATGAAGACAAACCAGCAGACTTAGTTGTAAATGTCACAGGTTTGCAGTACGCCTGGATTTTTAGCTATCCAGAAAGCGGCGTTAGTTCTGGCGAACTGCATATGCCACTCAACCGCGACGTACAGCTAAATATCTCAGCTCAAGACGTGCTGCACGCATTTTGGCTGCCGGAATTTCGCCTCAAACAAGATGCAATTCCCGGCCGACCGAGCGAACTGAGATTTACACCAACTAAAACCGGCGAATACCGGGTTGTTTGTGCTGAATTGTGCGGCGCTTATCACGGAGCGATGAAAGCTGTAGCAGTCGTTCACACGCCAGAAGAATTCGACGGTTGGCTGCAAAGCCAGCAAGTTGCTAGCAGTCAAAACTTAGAGCAAGCAGTTGCAGTCAATCCTGGGGAATTGTCAGACGGTGAATTTTTGGCTCCCTACGTCAGGGAAATAAAAATTAACTCCGAAACCCTCGAACAACTTCACCCAACTCATCACTAAAAATAGTCATTAGTTCCTGGCACTGGGTTTTTTATCCTTAGCTAATAACTAATGACTAATAACTAATGACTAATAACTATGACACAAGCACAGTTCCAAGAAAGTGCCAACACTGAGGCTCGCGGAACAGCGCCCGCCGATAGACATTGGCGCGACTACTTCACTTTTAATACCGACCACAAAGTCATCGGTATTCAATACCTGGTAACAACATTTATTTTCTATCTAATCGGCGGCGTGATGGCAACTTTGGTGCGAACCGAACTCGCCACCCCCGACGCCGATTTTGTCACCCCCGAACTCTACAACAGTTTATTTACTGTTCACGCGACGGTGATGATCTTCCTGTGGATCGTACCCGCCGGAGCCGGATTTGCTAACTTTTTGATCCCCTTAATGATTGGGGCAAAAGACATGGCATTTCCCAGGCTGAATGCGATCGCCTTTTGGCTAATTCCGGTAGGCGGTGTGTTGCTGTTGAGCAGTTTTTTGGTGGGAGCCCCACAAGCGGGTTGGACTTCCTATCCGCCTTTGAGCTTAGTTACTGCTCAAGCGGGGGAAGAAATTTGGATTCTCAGCGTTTTGATTCTGGGAACTTCTTCGATTTTGGGGGCGGTGAATTTTGCCGTTACCATCTTTACCATGCGGGTTCCGAGCATGGGTCTCAATGATATGCCTTTGTTTTGCTGGGCGATGATTGCGACTTCAGCGCTGACTTTGATTGCTACTCCAGTGTTAGCCGCAGCTTTGATTTTGCTGTCGTTTGACTTGTTAGCGGGGACGGCATTTTTTAACCCGACCGGCAACGGCGATCCGATCGTCTACCAGCATTTATTCTGGTTTTATTCGCACCCGGCAGTTTACATTATGATTATGCCCTTTTTTGGGGTGATTTCAGAAGTTTTGCCGGTGCATTCGCGCAAGCCAATTTTTGGTTATTTGGCGATCGCATATTCGAGTCTCGCTATCAGCTTTTTGGGCTTGATCGTGTGGGCGCACCATATGTTTACCAGCGGCACTCCCGGCTGGCTGCGGATGTTTTTTATGATCACTACTATGATCATCGCCGTACCAACTGGGATTAAAATATTTAGCTGGTTGGCGACTATTTGGGGAGGCAAACTCCGGCTTGTCAGCGCCATGCTATTTGGGATGGGTTTTATCTCAACATTTGTCCTCGGTGGCATCACCGGGATCATGGTAGCTTCCGTACCTTTCGACATTCACGTTCACGACACTTATTTTGTCGTCGCTCACCTACACTACGTGCTGTTTGGCGGCTCAGTGTTTGGCATTTACGCTGCTTTTTACCACTGGTTCCCCAAAATGACGGGGCGGATGATTAATGAATTTTGGGGTAGAGTTCACTTTGTTTTAACCTATGTGGGCTTTACTGTAACTTTCCTGCCGATGCACGCTTTGGGGATGCAAGGAATGCCCCGACGGGTGGCAATGTACGACCCGAAATTTACCACAATTAATGTCATTTGTACTGTCGGTGCTTATATGCTGGCAGTGTCTACAATCCCGTTTATCATTAATGTGATTTGGAGCTGGAGGTACGGCCCGAAAGCAGGTGACAATCCTTGGCAAGCTTTGAGTTTGGAATGGATGACGACTTCCCCACCTCCGATAGAAAATTTTGAAGGAGTGCCGGTATTGGCAACGGGGCCCTACGATTACGGCATGGAAAAAATTCAGAATACAGGGGAACGTCTCAGGCTCAAGTTGAGGGAAAATGCGACCCGCAACGCCCAGAAACAGAAACAGGGTATTCCTATTGCGGAGGCTCAAGCTTCAACTTTCTTTGGCGGTACTGCAACTTTGGTCGCTCCTGAATCAGAGGTAAATGTTGATTCTCCTGCTGATGAAAGTCAAGATGGCGAATAGTTATTAGTCATCAGTCATCAGTTATTAATGTCAACAAACACGTCTAACGTAGTACGGATCTGCTATCTGACGATTAAGCTCTCGATCCCCCCTAGCCCCCCTTAAGAAGGGGGGAACCGGACACACTCTTTCTTCCCCCTTCTTAAGGGGGATTGAGGGGGATCGAGACTCCGCTATGAACGAGAGATACAAAGATTTTCAGGCAATTGTTGGCACTAATGTCCTCTTCCCTCTTCCTTCTTCCCTCTTCCCTCTTCCTTCAAAATCCCATTACCAACTAGCAATTTATTATGCAAATTCCCGCGATCGATCCGACAAAAACAGCCCTAAATTACCACCACGAGGGCGAAGTAGAAGCACACGGTGTCGAGCATCCCGACCACCGAATGTTAGGTGTAATTGTGTTCCTGTGCGCTGAAGGCATGATATTTTTCGGTATGTTTGCGGCGTATTTGATTTATCGGGCGATGGCTCCCGCGTGGCCTCCTGAAGGTACGCCCGATCGCGAGTTATTGCTGCCGGGAATCAATACGGTAATTCTGATTGCTAGCAGTTTCGTGATTCACAATGCGGATACTGCAATCAAAAAGAATGATGCCACCGGAATGCGAAATTGGTTGCTCGTAACTATTGCTATGGGCGCAGTTTTCTTGGCAGGTCAGGTTTACGAATACACTCATTTAGAGTTTGGCTTGACGACGAATTTGTATGCCAGTTGCTTTTACGTTTTGACTGCTTTCCACGGCTTGCACGTTACGTTTGGAGTGCTGCTGATGGCGGGGGTGGTGTGGCGATCGCGCGCGCAAGGTCACTATTCTAGCGAGCACCACTTTGGAATCGAAGCGACTGAGATTTACTGGCACTTTGTGGATGTGATTTGGATTGTGTTGTTTCTGTTACTGTATATTTTGTGATCCCAGAGGCTTTTCGACCTCTGCCACAAGATATTTGTATGACCCCCAATTGGGGGTTTTTTTATTATTTGGAGAGTGCGCTCGCCTTTCATTCACCTCCTCACAGCCGATCGCGCTAAACTAAAAGTAGCAATTCTCTTATCCAGCAGCATTGAGAAAATTATGCAGTGCGAATTGTGCGATCGACAAATGGAAGCATTAACCGCCCATCACCTTATCCCCAAACAAAACACCAAGCGGAAAAACGAAGATCCAAGCCCGACAATAGACATTTGCTCCGCTTGTCACCGCCAGATTCACTCTCTATTTGACAACAAACACCTCGCCCAAGATCTCAACACCGTGGAAAAGCTCAAAAATGACCCTGAACTCCAGAAATTTCTCTCTTGGATTAAGAAACAAAAAACCGACAAACGCATTCAAGTACGCGGCAAAAAAGCTTGAGCGCAGGGTCAGAAATTAGGTATATACTCCTGGACGCAGTTACTGTCTGAAGCCCGGTTTCTTCATTAATTTTTCGTTCCCTAAGCCAAAATTTTACATAGAAACCCGGTTTGTTTGCGTAAATCCTAGTATAGTGATTTACTTATTGGTAACAAGCTGCCAACACTTATCATGAACCTCACCTCCCTCGAACTTGCCAAAGACCGAGCGCGCATCTACAAAAACTACCTCCAAATGGAAATAGATGCCAAAGCTAACATAAACAAACTAGCCTTTTTAGACCGCGGTATTGAAAAATCTCCTTACCAACAACACATTAAAAACTATCCAGATTATCTCAAACAGAAACCCGACGGCTTAAAAGTAATTAGCTCTATTCCCGGCCCCAATAATCCCCTCAAACTTACCCCCTTTCCCAGCCTAGGAGAACTACCTCAAATTAACTCTCAAGCTTTAAATTTTCTCCACGAAGACCTCAAAGAAGCCTGCGTTTGCATTGGTACTTTTGTAGACGGCAAAATTCAAGCGCAGTGGCTGGGAAAAAACGCACTTACCAATGCTGAGCAGTGGAGTGCCACTAAAATTATCGCACTTCTTAATATCGTCAGTCAAATAAATAGCAAATATCCCGACTGCGACATAGACAACTGCGTTGTTAGAGATGGAAACGGGCTAAAACACGATTTTTACTTTTACGATGTAGCCAAAGACATGATTAACTATGCCTCCAATATCGGAAGTTCAAACTCCTTAGCTGCGATGTTCAAACGCTTCGATACTCGCATAGGACTAGAGCAATGGCTGAAGAGCGCTACTGGCAATAATGACCTAATTTTTCGCGGCGATTACGGCGAAAATCCTTATCTCACCAACCCAAAAATATTCGATCTCACCAAAAAACAAGTGCTTTTAAGTGCTGCAGTAAACAGCACCAAACAAAAAAATTCTGTATCTGCTTATGACTTAACCAGGCTGATTTCCATGTTAGGATGGCACTTCCATATCGAACAGCGATCGCGCATGAAAGCATCTCAATGGAACAGCCTAGAAAGCATTGTCAGAGCAATGGGACACGACAGCGCTCGATATGTGGACGTAGCAATTAAAACTTTGGGGATGGATAGCCTTATCACTTCTCCAGTAATTATCTCAAAATTGGGTTACGGACTGAGCTCGATCAGGGAAACCCTAGAAACAGTTTATGTGGCTTTAGTGCGGTTTGTTGACGAGCGGCCGAAAGCGGCGGGAAAGCCGGCAAAACTCAGAACTTTAGCGATGACTTTGCGGGCAGAAAAAGCTGTAGGCGGTTCCAGCAATGTCGATCGCTTGGCGATCGAACTCGACGCCAGATTTTGCGCCGAAGTCACCGAGATTCTCCGCCGGTTGTTTGCCGAAGAATTTTAACGGCGGGCGATCGACTAATGAGAAAGTCGGTGAAACTTGCGGTAAAGCATCTTCTCTACCGGCTTTCCTCCCCGCAAATGTTGCTCAGTTATTGCCGCAACTTCTTCAGGGCAAACGCCATTGTACCAAACCTCTTCTGGCAGCACCAACACCATCGGCCCGTTGCCGCACTGCCCCAAACAACTGCTAGCAACAACTTCAACTTCTGAGGGCGACAATTTCTGAAAAGCTGCCAGTACCTTTGCTGAATTTTGCTTGCGACAAGTGCGGTTTTGACAAACAAGAACTTGCCTAGAAGATTCTGTGATTTTCATGTTTTTTTACTTGACAATCTGCTACATATATGGTATTTTTTTATCATGGGAATAGGTGCGGCCATATATGCCCAGATTTGATATATGCCCAAATTTTAAGGTGCGCCGCAACGCACCCTACGATTAATCTGGTGACAAACCTTTGGAAGCCAACCATTGTCGATCGAACAAACGCGACTGATACCGAGCCCCGCCGTCGCAGAGTACCGTAACAATCGTATGTCCAGGCCCAATTTGCTTCGCCAAAGCCACAGCCGCCCCCACATTAATCCCCACAGAACCCCCCATAAACAGCCCTTCTTTCCTCAGCAGTTGGTAAATCACCCGAACAGCTTCAGTATCGTTAATTTGAATCGCGTCGTCTACCGGGGCATTCTCCATATTTGCAGTCACGCGGGTGGTGCCAATTCCCTCAGTAATCGAACTACCTTCAGTCTTAATTTCCCCAGTTTTGAAATAACTGTAAAGTCCGCTGCCCATCGGGTCTGCCAAGACAATTCTCACAGCAGGATTTTTTTCTTTCAAAAACATTCCTACGCCAGCAAAAGTGCCGCCGGTACCAGTAGCTGTTACCCAAGCATCAATTTTCCCGTTGGTTTGTTCCCAAATTTCCGGGCCAGTTGTCTCGTAATGAGCTCGGCGATTGGCTAAATTGTCAAACTGATTTGCCCAGACAGCATTCTCCATTTCTGCAGCCACTCTTCCCGACAATTTGACATAATTATTCGGGTCTTTATAAGGAACAGCGGGAACAGTCCGAACTTCAGCGCCCAAGGTTTTCAAAGCATCGATTTTTTCTTGAGATTGGTTATCGGGAATCACAATTAAACATTTGTAACCTTTAGCGTTGCAAATGTGTGCCAAACCGATGCCAGTATTGCCGGCAGTGCCTTCAACAACGGTGCCGCCCGGTTTTAGCAAGCCTTTTTCTTCTGCATCTTTGATGATGTATAAAGCGGCCCTATCTTTAACGGAACCGCCGGGATTGAGAAACTCTGCTTTGCCGAGAATTTCGCAGCCAGTTTCATCGCTGAAGCTGTTTAAGCGAATTAGTGGTGTGTTGCCGATTGTGCCTACAAAGCCGTTTTTAATATCCATATTTTTGGCGTGTGTGTATCCTATAATTAATTTTTACAAGAAGTTGATATTTATTGCTACCACTTTTACCAAATCTTGCTCATATTGAGTATGAATCCCGGCAAAACGGGGTCGCCGCTGACTGTAGCCGGATTCTCCAAACATTCTTCTGGCAAACCAGGACGGTAAATATAAACTCTGCAATTTTTGCGGTCAATTAACCAGCCTAACTGCACTCCGGGTTCTCTCATATATTCTTGCATTTTTTCTTGCAATGGCTTGAGATTGTCAGAAGCAGACCTCAGTTCTACTACAAAATCCGGGCAAATCGGGGCAAACTTTTGCTTTTGTTCTGGTGACAAAGCATTCCACCGTTCCAGTTTAATCCACGAGGCATCTGGAGACTTGTCACCCATTGCAAGCTTAAATCCTGTACTGGAGTCAAAACAGATACCAGTTCCATCTTGCCCGGCCCAAATATACAACTCTCCAAAGACGCTACCGCTGCGATTTCCCGTCTCCGAACCAGTAGGGGGCATAATTAGCAATTCTCCGGATTTGTTGCGTTCAATTCGTAACTCACTATTGATTTGACAGAACTCGAAAAACTCGTCGTCTGTCATTTGCAATTTGGGCGGGATTCGCAACACAATTGTTGATGACAGCATTTTGCCTTTCCTCAAATCTAAAGCGTTTACACAAGATTGCACAATTTATTTGTTTGTAGTGAGGACTAAAATACTCATTAGGATTAAGGATTAAAGTCCTGACTACAAACGATTTTTAGGCGCGAATTATAGAGGTAAGGTTCGCTAGACGCACCCTAAATATTTAGGTTGTGCGTCCAGGAATGTTAAACCTATTTATTCGGCTGAGGAGTCATCCGCAAATAAGGCTTAATCGGCGTATAACCTTTGGGAAATTTCTCTGCCAATTCTGCGGGGTCGGTAATCGAAGGTACGATTACGCAATCGTCGCCGTCTTTCCAATCAACTGGAGTCGCAACGCTGTATTTGTCGGTAAGTTGCAGGGAATCAATTACTCGCAAAATTTCATTAAAATTGCGACCCGTGCTCGCCGGATAAGTAATGCTTAAACGCAATTTCTTTTCCGGGTCAATCACAAAAACTGTGCGGATTGTTAAGTTGTTCAGCGAGTTGGGATGGATCATGTCGTAAATGTCGGAGACTTTACGATCGCCATCTGCTAAAATCGGATAATTGAGGGTGACATTTTGAGTTTCCTCAATATCTTTAATCCAGCCCATGTGAGAATCCACATCATCGACGCTGAGGGCAATGGTTTTGACGCCCCGCTTTTCAAATTCAGACTTTAGACGGGCCACTGCACCGAGTTCTGTGGTGCAAACTGGAGTATAGTCTTTCGGGTGAGAAAACAACACGACCCAGCTATCCCCAGCCCAGTCGTAGAAATTGATTTCGCCTTCAGACGAAGCTTGGGTAAAGTTGGGAACTGTATCGCCTAATCGCAGAGTCATAACTGATTTCCTCTAATTTTATTTAAGGACTGTTCCTTATCATGCCATAATTGCCCGGTTTCTCGATCGAGCTGTAAAGGATTCTAAACTTTTTGGTCGATCGATCGGCAATTCCACTACTGTAATGTATGTGTGGCTTATACCGCTAAATTTTCTTGCTATGGTTTACTTTCTGCTGAAGGCAATACAGCCTATTTTAGTCCCGCTGTGTTTTGTCTCCGCCTGGGGCTTAGTTTTTTTGCTTTTTTTGAGTGTCGGGCGTACTGTCGCCGACTCCCTGCGTCGAGCTCAGCGGATGCACCAAATCCCTTGTGCTAACTGCGTATTTTTCACCGGCGACTACCACCTCAAGTGTCCCGTTCAGCCTACAATAGCTTTATCTGAAGATGCGATCGACTGTCCTGATTATCGATCGCATTCAGGAACTTACGGTTAAAAAATCCGGCCACCGCTTTACATATTTCTTAACATCTCTGGCTCTTTCAATTAAACTTAAGTTGTGGTAAAGAGATTTTCCGGAGTGTCGAAAGAATGCTAATTCAAAAGCTAAATGACTGCGACGAGTTTATTGCTGGCGACGGTACTCAACTGCGAGAATTGCTGCATCCAGACAAACAAGCTGTGGATTTGCGTTACAGTTTAGCCCATGCCACTTTGCCAGCGGGACAAACTTCTGCGCTACACTCCCTGACAACTTCTGAAGTTTACTACATCCTCAGTGGCGTTGGAGAAATGCACATCGACGACGAAAATCAATTCGTGGAAGCCGGAGATGCAGTTTACATTCCCCCAAACGCCAAGCAGTTTATTTACAACTGTGGTATGGAGCCACTAATATTTATTTGTATTGTCGATCCCGCGTGGAGAAAGGAAGACGAGACAATCCTGTAATTTTCTAGTTTTTATCCTTTTATGCTCGTTACCCGGCTCTGCCCGGTAACGCATATCTAGAGGCTCTGCCTCTACTGAAAAAAACATCACAACCCGAAAATCTCTTTTAACAACAACAGCACCCAGCCATATGTACCGAGTGATTTCCTCTTTTTTCAACTTCGATGTGGAGTTGCAATAATCCGAGGATTCAGTTGCATTGCTCCCCTCTAATTAGTTGAGGAAGTGTCAGCTTTGTTGGTGGGTGCTGCTATTGGTTTTTAATGAGACAGATGTGAGATTAAACAGCGTTTTTACTCCTTAGATTCTATTGTGAACTTCGCTGTGGTATCTAGATGTTGTATCTGTCAGAGAAGCTTTTTGTTCGCTTCATATTATTAATTTAGCACCTTCTTCTAGAAGTGCAAGTACCTGCAACTAAACTTTACATTTTTAGAAGTAAGGGCGGAGAATTATGAAGTTAAATTAAGCATTGAGGTTTCTAACTGCTCAGCTAAAATAGTAGAGTTCGGCTGTGCTTGCTGCTGCGAGAAACGGCATAATATTTGTATGAAAACAACCAAACTCATCAAACTGTGCGCCTTATCGATCGGCATCTTCCTGCTGTGTAGCAGTGTAGTGACAGCGCAAACTACGGCGAACCCTCAACCTGGGCCAACTTACACTAACCAAGAGATTCTGCAACAGTTGGTGAAGGCAAAAGTCGTGTATCTGGGAGAAACCCACGATAGCGTGGAAGACCACCAAGCTCAA
Organism: Microcoleus sp. D3_18_C4; assembly: GCF_036702355.1. Classification (NCBI taxonomy): domain Bacteria; kingdom Bacillati; phylum Cyanobacteriota; class Cyanophyceae; order Oscillatoriales; family Microcoleaceae; genus Microcoleus; species Microcoleus sp. D3_18_C4. The sequence continues at coordinate 27,180 of NZ_JAUBTF010000002.1, read as the reverse complement.
CTAAAGATTATCCGAGAAATGCAGCGGCAAAATCGGAAAATAGCGATCGCGATGGAAATGTTTCAGCGTCCCTTTCAAAGTGCGATCGACAACTACTTAGCAGGTAAACTGACTGAACAGCAATTAGTCGAGCAAACAGAGTACGATCGCAGATGGCGCTTTCCCTGGGAATCTTACGCCCCCATTTTGCGGTTTGCCAAAGAAAATCAACTACCTGTCCTCGCCTTAAATACACCCTCCGAAGTAACGAGAAAAGTTGCCAGTCAAGGTTTAGAAAGCCTCACTGCCGAGGAAAAAAAGCACATTCCCCCAATATCAGAAATTCGCACCGACAACCCCGAATACCGGCAACTGCTGCTAGAAGTTTTCCAGCAACACCAAAAGGCAGGACAGGGAAATAGTACGGCTTTTGAAAGATTTTTGCAAGCCCAAGTTTTGTGGGACGAAACTATGGCAGAAAAAATCGCTGAATTTGTCAAAGCAAACCCCGACTATCAAGTTGTGGTGTTGGCGGGTAAAGGACACATTATTTACGGTTACGGCATTCCCAGTCGCGTCGAGAGGCGTTTGGGAGTCGGGAATGTAAAAGTGCGATCGGTTTTACTCAATTCCAATGACAATCCTGTTTTGTCGGCAGATAGACCCATTGCTGACTTTGTTTGGAATCACTCGGAATAGTACAATTATACGCGGAAGCAATAATCAGGAAAAAATCAATGACAAACAGACCAAAAATACTTGCATTTGCCGGAAGTACCCGCGAAGCATCCTATAACAAACTGCTGGTAAAAGTTGCGGCGGCTGGGGCTACGGCGGCGGGTGCAGAAGTTACTTATGTAGATTTGCGCGATTTGCCGATGCCACTATTTGACGAAGATTTGGAAGCCAAAGAGGGAATGCCAGAAAATGCCCGCAAATTTAAGGAATTGATGGTAGCGCATGACGGGTTTTTGATAGCTTCCCCTGAGTATAACAGTTCAATTACGCCTGTGTTGAAAAATGCGATCGATTGGGTATCGCGCCCAGCACCGGGTGAACCGGGATTGGTGGCATTTACTGGCAAAGTAGCGGTAATTATGAGTGCTTCCCCAGGGGGAATGGGGGGTTTGCGGGGATTAGTGCATTTGCGATCTATCCTGGGGAATATTAACGTATTGGTGCTCCCGGATCAGAAAGCAATTCCCCAAGCTTTTGAAGCATTTAATGCTGACGGTACGATGAAAGATCCCAAACAGCAGGACGCTGTTGAAAATCTCGGTGCTAAGTTGTCTAATGTGCTGTCGAAATTAATCGCCTGAAGCAATAAATTCATTTTGCAGTAGGGACACAGCAATGTTGTGTCCCAATCCCCGCATCTGTTATTTCGCTGGCTGCATCAAGTGCGATCGCCAACCGCAGACTTTTCCGAGTTTCTTCCAAAGTTTATTCTTGTATCTTCCCACAGGCTAACTCTTCGACATAGCCAATATACCACTCATCTACTTTTCCCCACACCGCAGTAAATCTATTTACTCTTGTGCCTCTACTTGAAAAAGGGTATAATTTTATTTCTCAGATATAATAGCGAGTTTAAAACTTACCACAAATTATACGAAACCGCATCACCCGATCGACGTAAAATAAAACCACCCGATCGCAGATTGGCAGAAATAGACAAGGGTAGGCATACTTAAACCATCGGTCATCGGTCGGTATATTTCTTCCAAACAGCACGGCAGGCGTGGGAGACTCCTCCGTCACGCCTGCCCTGCAGTTTTATTTAATAATTCTTCGATTTCCTACAGGATAGCTTCGCTCGCGCGTAAATTACCCCATTTTTTTCTTCTTCCAAGCCTCCACAAACGGCAAAAACACCGACACCAACTCCTGCCGATTCACCACCAAAGTCGGATAAGAAACTCTCCCGTAATTCTTCCCCACTTCCAGCGGAAAAATCCCCTGGGATTCCAGCGGCAGCCAAACCGCACCAGCAGCCTTCACAATTACCCAACTCCCCGCAATATCCCAAATTTTGGGAGTCGCTTCCACCCCTCCCATAGCCACACCCGAAGCCACAGTCAAAAAATTGTAACTAGCCATACCCAACATCCGAACTTTACTCGGAAGATGAGGCCCCATTCCCACACTCCGGGAACACAAATTAAAAATATGATTCCCGCTCATCTTATCAGCACTCGGACAAATCGGTCGATTGTTCAAAAACGCACCTTGAGGCATATTTGCCAATACGTTGTCGCCCGCCAAATCCCCTGCATAAAAACCGTGAAAAGATTGATTCACCGGTGGCAAATGCACGCAGCCAAAAACCGGAGTTCCGCGATACAATAAACCCAAAGAAATCCCCCAAATCGGAATTCCCCTAGCAAAATTAGTCGTAGCATCCAGAGGATCGACAACCCAGCACCATTCAGTATCTGGGAAAACGTGTTCTCCTTCCTCGCTCAAAATTCCGTGACTGGGAAAAGTAGATGCGATCGCACTTCTAATCTCCGCATCCGCCCAATTGTCAGACTGCGTAACCAAACTCCCATCATCCTTCTCATCTGCTTGTGCAGAACCGAAATCTTTCAAAAACTGCTCGCCGACTGTCTGGACAGTAGTCTGAGAAAAAGTTAAAATTGAATTCCAAAAATTAGTCATTAGTTATTGGTTATTGGTTCCTGATTCGTTATTCGTTATTCGTTATTGCAATAACAACTGACAACTAACAACTGCCAACTGCCAACTGACAACTGACAACTGCCAAGTGCCAACTGACAAAACATCAGTCTAATTCATTTTCAAGAATAGTGGCGATCGCACTTTTAGCATTATCCTGAAACTCCCGAACATCCACCCTACCCAACAACCAAACAGCCAGAATCATACCCGCCGCCGGCACCGCAAACACCAACCCGTAAGCCAACATCGGCACCCCAAACAAACTTCTGCCCAAATCCAAAATAGCACCGCCACTAATCGTCGCCACACCTCGCGCCATCGCCTGCGACAAACCCCAAGCGCCAATAAAAGTCCCAGCAGTTTCTGCAGCAGTCAAATCCAACATCAAACTCAGCGCACCAGTCGTCGTAATACCTGAAGCAAAACCAAAAAACATTAAAGCCGACTTAAACACAATTGGATTACCAGTAAATCCAGATAAAATAATTAAACCAAAACAAGCCGCCACCGACAAACAGCCCAACCTAATCGTATTTTGCTTGCCAATGCGCGGCACAATTAAAAAACCAGTGGCGCTCAAACCGATCAGAGTACCAGTACCATAAATAGCATTCAACCGAGTAGTTTCCGAAATCGGCATCTTAAAAATTTCCCCGCCGTAAGGTTCCAAAACCGCATCCTGCATAAACAAGCAAATTGTCATAATCAGCAGGAAAGTAAAAAACAAACCGGTTTGGCGGCTAGCAGTCAAAATCCGCAGCGCACTTCCCAGAGTAATTTTATCTTCTCGATTCACTGCGGACGATCGCGCCCCGTAGCGCGAATACTTTTTCTCAACCCCAAAAGTGGCAATCCCCACCAACAGCAAAACCAGCGCCGGCACCTTCACAAACAAACCATTAATCGAAGCCTGCAAAACTTCTCGCGGCACATCCCCATCAATTTGCTTCAGCAAACCGCTGCTAACAATCGCCCCGATAATAATACCAACCATCAGCATCGACCACACCACACCCACCAACTTCGATCGATCCTCCTCATCCGAAACATCTACCAACAAAGCCGCAAAAGGAGTCGAACTCGAACAAATAGCAATACCGTAAAGTGCAAAAATCCAACCCAACAAACCCACCCAACCGTAAGTAGGAGTAGTCCACCCCACAGCCTCCAAACTGCTGCCCAAGCGCCACATCACCTGTACCGCCAAAAAAGCAGAAATCACAAACAAAACGCTTCCTACCCACACATAACCCGTGCGGTGATGGCCAAACAAAGGCTTAGCATCAGACATTTGCCCAAACCACACCCTAGCCGGCGCGACAAACTGGTGCATCGCCAGGGTACCCGCCACCACAGTAGCCGGAATCGCCAACTCTTTAATCATGACGCGATTGAGCACCCCCAGCGTCAAAATCGACATCATGCCCAATCCCATCTGAAACAAACCCAACCGGAACATAGTCGCGAGGGTAACTCTTTTGATAGCAGGAGTCGCGGAATCTGTTAATCTAGAATCTGGCAAACGGTCGATCGACATAACTATTCAAATAAACACAGCATGACTCATTTATAGTAACTGAGATACCCGCCACCAGCCGCCATTCCTCCCCAGGCTAGAAGCTCGATCACGACTATTTATAGAAAAATAATAGAGAATAAAGAATTGTGGATTTACCAACCGTGACAACCATTACCCTAGGACAAAATGGCCCAGCCGTCATTCCCCTGTGCGTCGGAACTTGGGCTTGGGGCGACAAACTATTTTGGAACTACGGCAGCAACTACGGCGCCGCCGAAGTCGAAGCAGCATTCAAAACATCCCTAGACAGCGGAGTCAACTTTTTCGACACAGCCGAAGTCTACGGTAACGGCTTGTCAGAAGAATTGCTGGGGCAGTTTCTCAAAAAAACCACCCAACCCGTGCAAATAGCCACAAAATTCGGTCCCGTACCTTGGCGGATTACAGGAAAATCAGTTTCCGACGCTTTGAGTGCCAGCTTAAAACGCTTGCAAGTAGAACAAATAGCCCTCTACCAAGTGCACTGGCCCTTCACTTTTTTACTGAGTCAAGAAACCCTAATGAACGCCTTAGCCGAGGAAGTCAAACAAGGCAGAATTCAAGCAGTAGGAGTCAGCAACTATTCAGTAGAACAGATGCGGCAAGCCCACAAAATACTAGCAGCCAGAGGCGTTCCCCTAGCAACAAATCAAGTCCGCTACTCATTGCTGTCGCGGCAAGTAGAAAAACAAGGAATTGTGAGTGCAGCCCGCGAATTGGGCGTCACAATTTTAGCGTACAGCCCCTTAGCCCAAGGATTGCTCACCGACAAATACACAGCCCAAGAACAACCTACAGGAGCCCGCAAAATGGACTCCCGCTTCAGTAAAGGCGGCATCGAAAAAATCGAATTAGTCATGTCCACCCTGCGGAAAATGGGCCGAAAGCGCGATCGCACGCCCGCCCAAGTTGCCCTAAACTGGTTGATATGCCAAAACGGAGTCATCCCCATTCCCGGCGCCAAAACAGCCAAACAAGCCCAAGAAAATGCAGGCGCGTTAGGCTGGAATTTGAGCCAAGATGAAGTCAATCAATTAGAATTAATGACACGTCCTTGGCGAGAATAAATTTGTTAATTGTTGACTGTTGACTGTTGACTGTAGGTTGTTTTTACTTCTGTCTACCCAACCTACAGTTGACTTCCTTCTTCCCTCTCCCCTCTTCCCTCCTTCCTTCTTCCCTCTCCCCTCTTCCCTCCTTCCTTCTTCCCTCCTTCCTTCTTCCTGACATCCGTTACATCCGTTACAGAATCCGTTGCCGAACTTCCTTCTTCCTTCAATTATGAAAATCTTAACTGACTGGGGCTTCACGCGCGAAGGCTGGCGCAACAACAGCCGCGGCGAATATTTAGTTTTGCTTCAAGGAGGATTGCTCACAGCATTTGTAATCTTACCAGTTTATCAACTGCCAGGATTAAAAATTCAATCAACCCCCTTACTTTATATTATCTGGTTTATGGCCAGTATTCTCGGCTTAACCGGATTAATTTTCATCATCAAAGGATTGATAGACTTAGGAAAAAACCTCACACCTTTACCATATCCCAGAGAAGATGGAGAATTAGTCCAAACAGGCATTTACGGAATAGTGCGGCATCCATTATACAGCGGCTTAATTTTAGCAGCCCTCGGCTGGACACTTTTTCAAATGAGCATATCCCACTTAATAGCCAGCGCACTATTAATAATACTTTTTGAGATCAAAGCCAACCGAGAAGAAACCTGGTTAACCAAAAAATATCCCGACTATTCAGAGTACCGCCAGCGAGTAAAAAAACTAATTCCCGGAATTTATTAAAAGTTCGATCTAAAAACCTCGCTGTCAACAGTCAACAGTCAACTGTCAACTATCTAAAGACCATTACCAATTAGAATAAACGGTGCCCAGTAGTATGGATGACTCAAACGAGCAGCCACTGACTGTCTCAAATTACTGCGGGTTCTAGCTAGGATTGATAAATTTGCCGATCGACCGAACACCGAATCATCACCTGTAATTAAGGCAATTTGCGCTTTTTGCAAAGCTTCTGCCTTCTTATTTCCCGACAGCAACGCCGTATAAAAAGCAATCATCAATGCTTGAGTACCGCCATCATGTACTTTCCATAAAGAAGCGATCGCAGCTTTTGCTCCTGTTTCCTGTATCTGGTAGCCAAAACCTAAAATTTCTTCTCCATTACCTAGTTTACCACCTATCCCCGTCTCGCAAGCACTCAATACTACCAAGTCTACATTTAGTAGGTTTAAAGTTTGAATATCGGGCAGGGTAATTACAGCCCCATCACCTAGCAAAATAAACGAATCTTCTGGTTGTCCGGTAACAAACATAGCATGAGTTGCCAAATGAATAATGTTATAATCTGGCAAGCGGGGAATCATTGTGGCACGATTGAATTCCCGATCTATTAATTTTGTAGTTCCTGGCATCATCGCAGCTAAATTTTCTACTTCCAGCCCCGCAAATGGCAAACCAGACAAACCAAATCGAGTAGACCCCCGTTCAATATTATAACGACCCGCAGCAAAAGCACCAGCTAAAATGCGAGGTTGAGAAGCCGTTTCTACATTGAATTTTGTGAGGCTCGTAGCAGTAATATTATTAATGGCAAACCGCTGCCCCAACCATTGTTTACCATCATATAAAGCTGCTAGAGGAATGTAGCGCAACTGTCCGTCAGGAGCATAAATAATGCTTTTAGCTTGTGCTTCAGTCAGATCGTCTTCTAGGGGTTTGATTAACCAATTATAAAGTTTCTTAGCTGGGATTGTGGCATCGGATGTGGGATCTTCCAAAGCCATGCGAAATTCCACAATTGCTTGATTGAGTTCTTGTTTTTTAACTGCTACAGTACGTCGGAATGGGGGAGAGTCAGCAGTTGTTATTACCAATTCTAAACGGTCTTCTAAAATTAAAGGCTGAATCAATACGGCTTTTTTTTCTAACCGCTGCAATAGGTCTCCCCGTATGGTATTGAGTTGAGCTAGATTCACAGTTTGTACTCTAGCATTAGGGCTGAGTAGTCGGACAATAGCAACAATTTCAGCGGAGTTAATAAATTCATTGAATGTGCCGCGCATTTCCTGCTGCATTTGCCTGAGATTGGCGATTTCTTGTTGCTGTTGGGAGGTGCGGTTAGCTACGGGAATTTTTTCTAATTCAGCAAGCTTTCTGCCTAGTTGAATTTCTCTATTTAAAATTTCCTTGTGCCTGTTGCGAATTTGCTGTTCTTGAGGAGTTAAGGGAATGCCTTGTGCCGTTTGTTCGTTTCCCCGAACGGAACGGAGATAATCTTCTATTTCTTGAATTTTGAGTAAATCGAGGACTTGTTGTGCTTCTAAAACTCGGTCTTGTTGCAGTAATAAATCGGCGAGACGGCGGTAGGTATCGGCGACAGTTGTTGTATAAGAGCGCTGTTGTTCGGCGGGGAGAGAGCGTAATTGGGTGCGAATTGATTCGGTAATGTTGACAGATTCTTTATAGAAAATTATGGCTAATTCTGGTTGATTTTGTTTGGAGATTACGTCAGCAATGTTACTGAGAGTAATTCTTTCTCCAGGGCGATCGCCTAATTCTTTACTAATTGCTAAAGATTCCTGATATAATTGCAAAGCCTGGGAATATTGACCAATTCTTTGATGAACTGTACCTAAACTATCCAAAGTATCACCTAGATCCTTACGATTGCCAAGCTTTTGGAAAATTGACAATGATTGTTTGAGGACATCTATGGCTTGAGAATACTGACCTAACTGCTGGTAAACTACGCCTAAATTGTTAAGGGTCTTTCCAAATCCTGTAATATCGCCAATATCTTTCCTAATAATTAAAGCTTGCTGATAAGAGTTTAAGGCTTCAGTATACTGACCCATTTTATCATAAACAAAACCAATGTTATGAAGAGTTGTTCCCATGCCTCGTTTATTATTTGTTGCTTGATAAGTAGCTAAAGCTTGTTGATATAAGTTTAGTGCTTCCGAGTATTGACCCAGTTCGCTATAGGTTGAACCAGTTCGATCGAGAATATGAGCTTTATAAGTAGGATTATTTAAATTTTCAAATATCGCTAACGCTTGCTGATAAAACTCTAAAGCACGAACATACTCTCCCAAATTTCCGTAAATTATTCCAAGACTGGCTAAGGCACTTCCTTCACCAGCTCGCTCTCTCTCTTCTCTACTAATAGTAAGAGCTTTTTGATAGAACTCTAAAGCACGATAATAATCCCCCATTTCTTGATAAACAGCACCAAGATGATTGAGAGTGTTACCAACTCCTGCTCGATCGTTAAACTCTTGACGAATAGCGAGAGCTTGCTGCAATACTTCTAACGCTGGTTGGTATTCGCTTAATAATCGATATACGTCTCCAAGATTGTGGAGAGTCGCTGCTTCCCCAGTACGATCGCCTAAATTTCGACGCACTTCTAATGCTTTTTGATAAAACTCTACTGCTTGATGATACTGATTGAGATAGTGGTAAACAACGCCTATTTTGTGAAGAACTTCCCCCTCACCTGGGCGATCGCCGATTTTTATCCTAATCTCCAAAACTTGTTGGTAGGTTTCCAGTGCTTTTTGTAGCTCCCCGCTATTTAATTGCTCGTTCCCCTGTTGAAACAGTCTATCTGCTTCAGTTTTAGTATTTTGGGCATTTTGTGCTTGTTCTGGCACTTCCAGCGCTAAAGCATTCGATCTTTGTAACAGGGGGGAGCCGAGCAAAAGCAGGTAGCAAAAAATAAAAGTTGATATCAAAGATAATTCCCTCACTTTTAGCTAGCCCCAAACAAGTTTACCTCAATAGGTCATTTGCCTTAAGAACAAGAAATTCCGGCGTTGCTTAATCAGGGTATGAAAAATATAAGTTTAAAATCCAGAAGCTTTGTGGATACTGGTTTCTATGACTTGCATATTTAGCCTTTCATACCGTAAATCAGCAACGCCGAAATTCCTAACCTGTACTATCGGCTATATTACCTCGAGTGGGTCGTCTGACACTAGGAGGCGGTGTGATCGGTGGTGTCCTCGGAGTGCTATGTTCGGGGTCTATATTATCTGGTGTGACACTAAGTAGGTGTGCAGAATTAATTACACAATATTTCTACTGAAACCCTTGCCTAGCAAGGAGTCTTTATGTAATTAATTTTGTGTGGTTACTTAGGAGGCGGTGTGATCGGTGGTTTGTCATTAGCGGGATGTTTTTTACGAGAATCACTAACATTTAAAGCAGGTTGTTCATTTAAAGCAGGTTTTTCCTTACTCATTTTCGTTCTTGCCTCTCACCTCATGATTTCCAATTTCATACTCCCTCTAAAAACTGTTCTCCGGAAAAAATCAAAATTTTCTCTAAATTAACTCCCCAATCCTCCGGCAAAGCGTTGCGGTTTTGCCAAACTTGCCTTGAGTTTGGCAATCTGCGTTTCAATTTCCTTGACTCTTGGCGTATTTCCTAAAGCTTTGTGACTGTTTATGGCTTGCGTCAACCAGCGAAGTGCTTCTTGCTTTTCGCCGATCGCCCCGTACAACTCCCCCAAAGCCTCCTCTAACTGCGCTTGCTCCCCGATGTCTTTGGCTGCACTAGCTAATTCCTGTGCTTTTAGATAATTGCTCTCTGCCAGCAATGTCACCCCTTCTTCCCAGAATAAATCGCCGAGCTTGCGATAGGCAATAGCTTCTTGAAAACCCGTTGCTACCAATGCTTCCAATGTCTCGATCGCCTCAGATTTCAAATCGGAACCGATGTAAAAATAAGCACGTTGCAAAGCTTTGGTTTTCTCGGCAATTTTTTGACTGTTAATTTGCTCGATCGCCCCTTTCACCAGTTGCTTTTGGGTCGTTGGTAGCATTCGGAAGCTGCGATCGGGCAGTTTTTCCTCGTCCGATGTCCTGCCGTTCTCAGCTTTTACCACCAGTAAATACACAAATCCCGGTTCCAGTTGTGGTGTTCCCGGATACACTACTTCATTTCCATTAACTTTTGTTTCCCAAATTGCCCGATCGCCCTTCACTAAACTAACAGTATAATTATTAACACCGGGAACTTTATTCCAACGCAATTTCGGTCGATCGTTCAGCAATAAAGTGCGCCGAGGACTGATAATATAAGGAATTAAGACATCCAGAGGCCCGCGAGGATCGGCAGTATAATCGTCACAGTCGATCGCTAGCATTTCTTGTTGAGAGAGATCGGAAACTTGGGGAGTCAATCTATTAATTACAGGATAAACCTTTGAGGCTGTTGCGATCGAAATTAAAGGTGTTAGCCCAAAAATAACAAAGTAAGTAAATGTTTTGCTTTTGAGACTGATTAGTGTCAACTTGGATGGAGGATTATTTTTCATTACCTAAATTATCTATAACAGGAGTTACAGCACATTCCACATTTATCAAGTACATCCCGGAGCGATATATCCCTATAGGGACTTAGGCAGTGCCTTTCGTCGTGTTAACTCGATCGGGAATATCGATCGGGCCTCAAATACGGCCTGGGGTTTAAACTCCTGGCTAATAGCCAAAGTCCTCTAAAAGAGGACTGGTATAAAATCCGGGTTTGATATTTCATTTATTTGTCATTGTTGGCGCCCGCTTCACAATCGAATAGACTGTGAAAGTGTTTATTAGTCCTCTTTTAGAGGACTTGTGCTTTGAGGCAGGGGTTTAAACCCCTGCCGGACTATCGGGGATACGCTATAACTGTAAATTTTCAAAATTTTTGCTAAATTCTTGCAGCACCCATCTCTGTTCTTCAGGAAATTCAGAGGACAAATTATTATAGCATTTTTTCCAATTAAATCGAGATTTTTGTTGATTTCCTTGACGTTCTAAAAGAACAGCTTCCAGACAGTAAGCAACAGAGCGATCGCTAGAAATATTAATCGCTTTCTTCAGATTATTGTTAGCCTCTTCATATCGCCCTAACTCCAACTGCGCCCAACCTAAATTTTTGTAGACGGCATACTTAATTTTGTCATCTTTAGCAAGTGGCAAAGCTTTTTCTAACAGCGGTAGAGCTTTTGCATATTGTTTGTCTAAAATTTCTAACCGTGCCAAATTATTCAAAGCTTGATTAAATCCAGCATTTACAGCAATTTGATAGGCAGCGCGAGCCTTTCCATACTCGTGTTTGTCTTCATAAAGCACGCCTAAATTATAGTTAGTCTTGCCGTAATTAGGTTGAAATAAGAGAGCGGTTTTATAATATAACTCCGCAGTATTTAAACGTTTGTCTTTGTAAGTTAAAAAACCTTCTTTGTTAAGATAAAATACTATTTGGGGTGATAGCGTCCACAAACCGCCTAGGAAAAATAAGCTACCTAGAGCTAGTTTACTTACCCAGTTAAAATTTAGCCACTCCTTGATAGGATGCGTTTTACTGGGTTCTATCGAATGATTAATTTCTGGCACTGGTTGCGCCAAGCTCTCCAAGGGCGATCGCGAGTTTACCCCTGCCAAAATTTGCAATATTTCCTGGCAAGTTTGCGGTCGCTTTCCGGGAAAAATCGCCATCATTCGGTCGAGCGAATCTGCCAGATGCGGTGAAACTTGCGTTGCTTTATCTCGCCATATCAATTCACCATTGTCAGGATTTTTAGGTAAATCGATGGGCACTTTTCCTGTCAGTAAATAAACAAAAGTACGTCCTAGAGCAAAGAAATCAGATTGCGGTACTGCATGACCCTCTGCTTGTTCGCTGGGCGTATAACCAGCGGAAATAATCGCAGTTCCAGTATAATTTTCTTTTTGCTGTCGCAGGTAAGTTTCTGTTACTTCTCGCACCGCACCAAAATCTACTAATACCAAGTCTCCATCGGGTTTTAACATGATATTGGACGGTTTAATATCTCGGTGAAAATACTGCTGGTCGTGCAGTAAATTGAGAATTTTTGTTAGTTGAGTTAACCACTCAATGGCTGTTTCTGTAGTTATTGGTTGATTAGCTCTTGCTAACATCCACTCTTGTAAATTTTGGCCTGGTATTTTCTCCATTACCAGACATGGTAACGGTTTGCTACTACCTTCAGGCCAAGTAAAATAGCCGTCTGTTTCTACACGAGGAATGCCAGGATGCCTTTGGCTCATTAAGAACTCTGCTTCTCGCTGAAATAAAATGGTGGCTTTTTGCTTAATATCTGGGTTATTAAAGTTATCCAAATTCAAAACTTTTAATACTTTGATAATACCACCATCATCTACTTCAAAAATATCGCCAAAGCCACCGCCGCCAATGCGATCGATCACTTGATAGCGACCTTGAAGTAAAAACCCTGGATAAATTAAGCTACTTGAAGTCATCTTTCTGTTTCTCCCAGCAGTTTTAAAATATTTTTTTCAGCGTAGTTACCAGCTTGAGAAGGAGATTTACGCAATTTTAATAAAAGTTCTTCTAGCGGCTTTTGAAAAGGACTCCCCAGTGTCAAGTTCAAACGCTCTCTAATTATATTGAACATCGGGTTTTGCTGAGTAGTTTTAGCACCGTCTATTTCCGGGTTTTCATCTAAACCATGACTTCCGATTAAACCTAGGTGTTCGAGAGATTCCGCTTGCATTGCTTCTCGAAGATTTTGACATATTTGTTCAGCAAGTTTATGAGTAACATATTTCATCATCACAGGTTCGAGAGTGAATTTGGATTCAGCACTCGAAGGGGAAAGCTCTTTTTCGATTAAGGAACGTCTTACCAAGGATTCTAATACTGTTAGTAATTCTGAACTAGAAACGTCGGCTGATAATTTTGCTTTCAATTGGTTCAAGGAAATCGGCTGCTGTTCAATTACCAGCCAGTACATCACAGCTTTTCCTACATCTGATAACCGCTGAAAATGTTCGTTAAGTAGATTGCCAAAAATATCGCCAATAACTAAGGAGCTTTGAGCGATAAATTGACTAATATTGCCATTAAACAACTCTTGAATTGTGGTACCAGTAAATTTCAGTGCAGCAGGATGACCTCGGTATATTTGTATCAGTTCATCTAAGCCGTTTTCTGAGGCAGAAAACCCAATGGCCGCCAAAAGCATTTTTGCCTCTGTTTGTTTTAAGCCTTTAACTTGTAATGTACGCACAGGTAAGGTTTCGCCTGCTAAAGAGGATATCTCTACAGGTTTTTCTCGCGATAGGAGTAACAAGCAGCTTTGATGCCGCTCTTCTCCGATTCGCCGCAGTAGTTGACCGTACCCTTGATAACCGTCTCGGTAGTACCCAGCAATGTCTCCACTTCGCAAAATCATTTCCCAATCATCTAGGATTAGCAAACAACGGCGATCGCGCAAACTCTTGAGCAGGGAAGAAATTTGCTCGTCTACAGTGGTTGGAAGTTGCGTGTCTTGGGAACTGCTTGCAAATGAATTCAACTCAGTCAAGATTGTGAGTAAGGGAGGTGCATGGCGGAGACTGCGCCAAATTAGGTATTCAAAACCACCCTGAATTTGTTCTCCCAGTTTAGCAGTCAGAGCCGTTTTACCAATACCTCCCATACCCAACAGCGCCACCAAGCGACAGCGATCGTGGAGTATCCATTGACTGAGAGTGTTTAGTTCTAGACTGCGACCGAAAAAAAATGAGGCATCCGGCGCTTCACCCCAATCTTGGCATAAAGGAGTGCTTGTAACTGCAATTGGCTGTGCGACTGTCTCTGACTGCAAGAGCGATCGCCTTTCCAATGCCGCTTGAAAGTTTTTTTTACTGACCCTTTCCCCCAAAGCTTCAGAAAGCAGCTTCCATAACTTGGGGCCCACATCTTGCATCAGGTATTCGGCAGCATATCCGTAAGTCTCTGCAATCTTATGATACTCATGACCGTTCCAAGATCCTGTCAGAATTATTACTTCTATATCTTTTAAGTGTCTGTTTGTTTTGGTAAATACGGCTGTATCTGCGAGTTTCAGCGCTTCTTCAAAATTCATAAGGTTAAAAAATTTTAATTGGATCTTGAGTATAACCTGAAGTTTACTGAGGTTTACTTATTTAAACTCAGCTTGCCTCATTATTTTTATTTTTGTATTGAACTTTAACAACTTAGGTTATCTATATAGACCGTACAATAACAACTCGCTACTGTATAAATATCAGCTAAAACAAACGAGCTGAAGCCAAATCAATCATTTACAACACTTACCTTGAGTTAAATTATGTCTATTAATCATAACGTTCCGTATTTCAGTCAAGAAGATAACGAGATTGAACCCTGGCGCACTTGCGGTGCTACAAGTTCGGCAATGTGTCTGAAATACTTTCAAGCTGCAGATTTAGGCCCCTTTGCACAGTACGAGGATGATGTTAAAAAACGTTTCGATCGGCTGGGAATAGATCACGGTTCTCCCGATGGCATCAAAAGATTGTTAGAGGGTTTAGGGTTGAGAGATAAGTTGACATTAAAGGGAAGTCTTTCAGACATCACTCGGTCTCTCGATTCTGGCGAGATCTGTATATTGCACGGTTTTTGGACGAATTCAGGTCACATTCTAGTTATTCGCGGTTATAACGCCAGTGGTGACTTTTTTGTGAATGACCCAGCAGGAGAATGGTTCCACTCAGGCTATCGGAAAAATTCCCGATTTTCACCAGATAACAAGGGCGAAAACAAGTTATACAGCGGTAAATTGATATCCTCCGCGGGCAATGCCTCTAGTTTGCGTGAAGCTTTATCTTTTTATGACAATTGGGACAGTAGCACGATCGAATCTACTGCAACAATGTGGCTGCATCGAATTTCTAAATAGCCGAAAAACTTACTGCGTTTGCAATTAAAATTGCGTCCGGTAAAGCCCCTGAATAAAAAAAGTTTGTAGTGAGGACTTTAGTCCGCATTTTTCCCAAACCTGCAACAAAAGACTGAAGTGCTTACTACAAACATCATTACTACTTGGAGAACTGAATATGACCATTAAAAAAGTCGAGTTACAAATCAATGACGGGATTATTGATAGCCCTCACCTGATTGACGAGGTAGAAATCCTGCAAAGGCGCTTGAAAGATTGGGGATTATTACCCAAAGATGCCAAAATTGACGGACTTTTTGGGTCTGTCACAAAAGCAGCAGTCGAACAATTTCAACGGATGCGCCCTGCTAATAAAAGCCAATTTGTCCCCGGCGGACTACAAGTTACTGGAAAAGTCGATCGCAATACCTGGGCCGAGTTGCTGAAGGTGAAGCCAGAAGAAATCGCAATAGTTAGTCGCACAGCTAAGATGTGGGATATGCCCGGTGGCTTTCCTGGCGTCGATCGTATTTTAGATATCGCTCAATCCCCGTCGGAAATTCGTCCCTTTGCTAAGAAAAATTTGCCTCTTATTCTCGATCGATGTCTCAACGATGGAGTTGTCGATCTAGGGCAAATTGCCTATGTTTTTGCAACGGCCCAACATGAATCCCTTTTGGGACGGTTCATGATGGAATTAGCTGATGGGTCGGATTATGAAGGTCGCGAAGATTTAGGAAATACTGAACCCGGTGATGGCCCTCGCTTTAAAGGCAGAGGTTTTGTCCAAATTACAGGTCGTCGCAACTATGAAAGCTGGAGTGAAAAACTGGGAATTAATTTGGTAGATAATCCTGAAAAAGCGGCTCTTCCTGAAATTGCTGCGATGATTATAGTTCGGGGAATGCGCGATGGTAGCTTTACGGGTGTAGGTTTGAGTAATTTTATTGTTGGCGCCGATCGCGATTTCTATAACGCCCGAAAAATAGTGAATCGACTGGACAAAGCCGACCTCATCGCGGAGTTCGCCCAGTCTTATTTCAACGCCATAGCCTAAACAGAAGTTGCCCCCTCCGTGGGGGAACTTCCACCTAAAAATTCAACAAGTAGGCATTCTGCCTGCCCGATGGTTACTTACCATTTCTATGTATATTTATGAGGTTAATCAAATGACAAATTCTTCTATGGTTGAGACTCAAGCAAACGATGCCGATCGCGGAAAAGATTTTGCACAAGTTTTGCAAGAGGATAATGGAAAATACTCGACAATGCGAGCTATGAGTTTGATTGCGCTGATTGCAGCGATTGTGTTTGGCGCAATCACAATAACTACCAAAAACGCTGATGGCAAAGAGATTACAACTGCTTTTTTAGCTGCTGCTTTTGCACCAAAAGCTATTCAAAGATTTGCAGAAGGTTCTCCGTCTAAGTAAAGTCTAGTTAAGTCGATCGCACCTCACCCCTTCATCTCCTCACCAAATAACCAGAAATGAAGGTTGCAGGTGCGATCGCCCTCTGCTCTGATTAATGACAACTGACAACTATCAACTGACAACTATCAACTGACTTTCATTCATGCCGCGTACCATCAGGCATCACCGCACCCTTTAAATCCGCCCCTTCTAAATTACTATCCAACAGCCAAGAATTTCTCAGATTAGCACCCTTCAAATTAGCACTTTCCAGATTAGCCATCCACAGATTAGCACCCTCCAAATTAGCCCCCTCCAAGTCAGCATTTACCAGAAAACTACCTTTCATAAAAGCACCTTTTAAGTTAGCCTTTTTTAAATTACTCCCTCCCAAATAAGCATCCTCTAAAAACGCATTTTCTAAATTGCTTGCTTCCAATTCGCCCCTACCAAATTGCTGCTTATCAGGTAAACCCCAGCCAAATTTGCCTGTTTCAAGTTAGCGTTTACCAAATGTGCGCTCCACAAATTGGCATCTTTCAGGTTGGCTTTTTCTAAATTGACGCCTTTTAGAAAAACTTCGCTCAAATTCGCCCCGGAAAGATTGCAACCTTGACATTCCCTCGCTGTCAGCAATTGCCCGACTTGATGCTTGACTGACGAACGGTTCGCTGCGAAAATTATTAAACCTGTAGTTGCTAAGGCAATAATACTAAAAGTTGCCAGCCCGATCGCACTTACAATCTTCCTTTGTCCCGCGCCTCGAAACATCCGCTTGCAGCCCCTAAAAATTTTTCGATAATTGTTCGTATTTATAACCTAGTTCCTTCCTTCCCCTTCCCCTTATGAAAAAAAAGTTAAAATTTAAATTCCTGACGATCGCACTTATTGTAAGCTTAGCAATAATCGGTGTCGGATGCGATCGCCTTTTCAAAAAACCCTTTCAACTTCCCGCCTCAGCCAAACAAGAACCCTGGCCCATTCAAACAGGCCTCCGAACAGCCATCGTCCGCGACAACATACCAACAGTCAACCGCGTAGTTTTAGTACCAGACGAAGCCACCTTCTTAGCAGCAATCCAAAAATGGAACCTCAAAGGAAACTGGCCTATTCTCATCGAAGACAAAAAATATGCGCCCATGTTTTTGCAGCGCTTTCAACCCGAAGAAATAGTCCGTTTGCCAAGCATCAAACAGCAACTGCCACAAAATCAAAAACTCCAACAATTAATGCTCAACAGCGCAGCAGCAGCTTGGAATGCCACCGATACTCAAACCTTAAAAGCAAAATGGAAGCAACTCGGCTGGGAACCCCCAGGAGTAGTAATCACATCAGAAAACGACCCCGCACGCTCAGCAGCAGTTGCCTTAGCAGCCGCTCACGGTCAACCTTTAGTATTTCTAGAAGGCAACTTGGGAAAACCCAACGATACCCTCAATAACACACAGTGGAAAACTCTGCAACTAGCAGTTACAAAAGCCGTCGAATCAACCGGATATTTTTATTCTCAACTCGCAGACCCGATCGACACAATAACCATTGTACGCCAACTAGCAGTCAAATATCAATCTCCTGAAAAACCCGACGAACAACTAGCTGTTACCGACGGTTTGGGAAGACACCCCAACGGCGAACGCTGGGCGGCTGTCGGCTGGATTTACGGCTCGGAAGTGCGATCAATCTATCAAGCCATGTGTGCCATATTTCTCGATACCGAAACAGCCATGCTTTATGACAGTTACCCCAAGGAAGGAAATTGGGCCAAATATGAAATGGAGGAAGCAGCTAGCGGACTAAAAACCATAGGTTTAAATGTCGAAGTAGTGCAGAAACCAGAATCTAGCCTGGAAAAGTGGCGGAGTTTAGCCTCAAAACCGTGGACATTTGACTTAATATTAATGAATTCCAAGGGCTATCCAAAATCATTCCAAGTCGGCAACGGCGACGCATCAGTTAAAGACATACCAAAACTCCAATTTCCCGCAGCAATCCACATGATCCACAGTTGGTCAGCAGCCGCCCCAGATGACACAAACACCGTTGCCGGAAGGTGGCTAGAAAATGGTGCTTACGCCTATGTCGGCAGCGTCAACGAACCTTTTTTATCTGCCTTTATTCCACCTAAATTAATGGTCGATCGCCTAAAGCGAGGAGCACCCTTTTTAATCGCAGCACGCCAGCTAGAATCCCCACCCTGGAAAGTCGCCACCATCGGCGATCCGCTAATGTCGATCGCCAAACCCAGACCAAGAATCCCGCCCACTCAACAACCGATGTGATATTATCCGCGATGGAGGGATTTAAAATTGGAGCTTTGAGATTGGTGGTTTTAAGATAAAATCTCAAATCGCCAATTCTTTAATTTGAAAGTTGTTTTTTACTGAGTTATATGATATTACCCGTTCACTGATGCGATCGGCCTAACCACCCACAGGGTAAATATAGTTAATTAGCATTATCGCCAGAGTGTATCTAAGTTTGACTGTAACTGAGTATACAATGACCTAAAATCTGCTGACTCTCAGAATCAGTCATTCCACCCCAGCGGCCAGCCCAAAAAATTTACCCTAAAATACGCCTTAATATAAGTTGTCAATTCCCCTAAAATCACTCAAAATGAAAATAAGAAATAAATTGTAATATTATATAACTTCTCACCGAAGAATTAACCGCTAAATGAGAGCCATCCCTCCTGTGGATCTGCCGCCACCCGGGCCAACCGCAGCAACTCCCCAAGCCTCCCGACTAAGCCCGCTATTCAACCGCCTGCACCCCAGCCCAGAAACCCTCCTGCTCATCCTCTCCCTAGTCATCGGGGGAGTTACGGGCGCAGGCGTCGTCACATTTCACTACCTCATCCACTTCATCCACAGCCTGATGCTGGAAGACTTCATGGGGGCGATCGCGTCGAAAGGCTCTTGGACGCTAGCCTGCATTCCCACCCTCGGCGGAGTCATCATCGGGCTGATGCGGTGGCGGTTTCGGGACTTTGGCCCGAATATGTCTTCCTTAATTGCAGCCACCCGCGGCCTGCAAGAACTCTCCCCCCTTAAACCCATCACCAAAATGGTGGCAGCCTCAGTTTCCCTCGGCACCGGCGCCTCCCTCGGCCCGGAAGCCCCCAGCGTCGAAATCGGCGCCAACTTTGGAATGCTGCTGGCTCAAGTCTTACAGCTCTCCCCAGAACGGCAGCGCTTGCTCCTGGGCGCCGGAGCTGCTGCAGGTTTATCCGCCGGGTTTAACTCTCCCATCGCCGGAGTCTTCTTTGCCTTAGAAGTCGTGCTCGGCAGCACCTTCGCTACTTCGTCAGTCAGCGTTGTCTTGCTCTCCGCCGTAGTTTCCGCGCTCATCGCTCAAATCTGCTTGGGATCTCAGCCAGCCTTTTCTTTGCCAGTCTACGATGTCCGCAGCCCCCTAGAACTGCCTCTGTACATGGGATTGGGACTTTTGGCGAGCGGAGTGTCTCTAGCCTACACAGAAGCAATTCAATTAGCCGAGGGCTGTTTTCAAGGAAAAGTCCGAGGATTTGCTTGGCTCGGACGACTGCCCCGGCCGCTTCACCCGATCATCGGCGGGGCCTGTGTCGGCTTAGTCGCCCTACAATTGCCTCAAATTTTGGGTGTCGGCTACGAAACAGTCCAAGCAATGCTCCAAGATGTTAAATTTTCCTTGCCTTTGCTGCTGCTGCTGCTGTTTGTCAAACTGGCGATGACCGCAATCAGCCTCGGCAGCGGTTTAGTGGGCGGAATCTTCGCTCCGGCGATGTTTTTGGGAGCTTCCCTGGGTTCGGCTTACGGCCTCTTTTTGGAAATGCTGCCGGCAATGAGCGATCGAGTCGCAGGCCCTGCCGCCTACGCAATGGTGGGAATGGCCGCCGTCCTCGCCGGCAGCGCCAGAGCACCGCTGACAGCCATCCTGTTGATGTTTGAATTAACCCGTGATTACCGGATTGTCTTACCTTTGATGGCAGCAGTCGGATTGAGCGTTTGGCTGGTGGAGTGGGTAAACCGTCGATCGACAGCCCACAGCCTCAACCTTCAGCAAATGGGCGTAGACGTGGCTGTCAATACACCGATCACAGCCAGAGAACAGTTGCAAGATTGGGAAGATGTTCTGGGCGATCGCATCGTCACAGAACTGATTTCTTGCCAAATTCCCACAGAGGGCGAACACAGGGACGATGAGCCTGTACTGGCGATCGCCAATTCACATTTGCCGGAAAATGTCAAACCATTACCTGAAACAAAATCAGCAGTTTGACGGCTCTCAAATCGGGTTGTTTCGCCACCAAACCGATAACCTTAAAGCTAAATCTGACAACTATGATATTTATCAACCCGAAAACGGATTACGCCTTCAAAAAAATATTCGGTTCCTCAGAAAGCAAAGATATTCTAATTAGCTTTCTCAACGCTCTAATTTATGAAGGCAATCCCACCATCCAAGACTTAGAAATTATCAACCAGAATCTGCCGAGGCAACTTGAAAGTTTAAAAGATACTTACCTCGATGTCACAGCCAAACTAGACGATGGCACCTTAGTCATTATTGAAATTTTAGTTCTCAACGTTCAATATTCTGGCAATCGGGTGTTGTACAATGCAGCCACAACCTACGCATTTCAATTGCAAAGAGGAGAAGGCTATCGAATGCTCAAGCCATTAATAGCTTTAACCATTACAGATTTTGAAATGTTTCGCAACAGCCCTAACTTAATTTCGAGATTTGTGTATAAAGAAGTTAAAAGCAATTTAAACTATCCCGAAGATGCCATGAAGTTAGTGTTTATAGAATTACCTAAATTCCATAAACAAGCAAGTCAACTAGAAACTTTGACAGATAAATGGATATATTTCATGAAATATGCCAGAATTCTCTCAGAAGTTCCCGAAACAATCGATAGCGTACCGGAAATCCACAAAGCATTCGATCTTGCCAATCAAGCCCGGTTAAGTCGGGAAGAAGTAGAAGTTTTGGAACGCAGGGAACAGTTTATTCACGATCAACAGGGGGCAATTATTAAAGCTTTTGAAGAAGCAAGACAGGCAGGAATACAGGAAGCAAGAGAGGAAAGAAAACGAGAAGAAACGCTAGCGATCGCCCGACAATTACTTTCACAGCTAGATAATGCCACGATCGCCCAAGTTACGGGGCTTAGCGTTGAGGATGTGCAGAATTTGCGCTCGACCAATTCATAGTTGAAAGTGGGCGATCGTACCTTGAGCCGATCGCCCACCCTCAACCCCTCGACATCGCAGACAGTGGCGCGACCCTCAAATCTGCTCTAAAATAATCAAAAATTATAAACAACAAGCCCAGAGGCGCTGAGGTGACTCCTAACGAGGGAACGGCAAACAGCAAAAGTCAGAAAATACCCGGCAAAACCCCCTTGGGTTCTAGTTACTACAGCTTGTTAGGGCTGCATCCTTCCGCATCGCCGATCGAAATTCGGCGATCGTACCGGGAACTGAGCAAACTCTACCATCCCGATACCACCGAGCTGCCGCCCTCCGTCGCCACCGCCAAATTTCAGCAGCTCAATAACGCCTACGCCACCCTCAGCAACCCAGAACGTCGCCTCGCCTACGACCTCAAAATAGGCTATTCTCGTCTGAACGTGATTCAGTCGCCCCCAGGCTTCAATACTCCGGTTTCGGGATCGGGCAAAAAAACTTCCAACTCCGCTTACCTAGATCCCACGGATCGACCCCTTTCCCCCGGAGAAATGTTCGCTCTGTTTATCATGGGAGCTAGCTTAATCGGATGTTTGGTACTGGCGATCGCGATCGGCTTAATTCGTGGCAATTAAAGCCTCAAATCCCAAATCTCTAATCTCAAATCGGAAATCCTCAATCCGAAATCCCCAATCTAAAATCTCAAATCTAAAATCCCATGACTCTTCCTTCCGCTGACACTCCTTTGTACAACCATCCACTCCCGGAAATCGAGCAGTGGCTAAAAAGCCGTGGCTGCCAGCAAGATCGGCGAGAACTCCACTGCTGGCAGATCGAGCAACTTACATGGAAAGCAGAACTCTCCCTCGATATCGACCAACTCACCGTCCGCTACATCGATGCTGGAGCCGACGGCCAAGATATTCAGCGAGCATTCAAATACTCGCTCTCACGTCAGGACATTGAAGCGGCCGTTTTCTCCGGCCCCTAATTTGATTTTAGATTTTAGATTTTAGATTTTAGATTTTAGATTTGTCCTCCAATCTCACATCTAAAATCGTTATGTGGAGCAGGAGATGAGTGAAATTGGTATGAGATTTTAGATGGGGAATCCAGGTAAAAAGCATCAACCCTGCAAACATTTACATGGGATTGCGATCGTCCCGGTCGCTCTATTATGCTGTGCAGGACGCTCGCAGGTGGCGTAAAAACGTTTTTTACTTTTATGGAGATGCTCCCTCAGAATCCACACCTACTGGGAAACTGAAAAATCAACCAAAAAATCTAAAATCTAAAATCCAAAATCCAAAATCGTTACACTTTGCCAAATCGGCGGCTGCGCTTCTGATAATCAGACAAAGCGCGGTGAAACTCCGATCGATCAAAATCCGGCCACAGCGTCTCAGTAATGTAAATTTCCGAATAAGCCATTTGCCATAGTAAAAAGTTGCTCAACCGCATTTCCCCACTCGTCCGGATTAGTAAATCCGGGTCACAAACATCAGCAGTATACAAATAGCGTTTAAATAAAACCTCATCAATCTCCTCCGGCTGCAACTTGCCCTCTTGCACCTGAGTGGCGATCGCCCGACAAGCTTGTACAATCTCCTGACGCCCCCCGTAATTCGTCGCCACAGTAAACAAAATCCCCTGATTGTGCTGAGTTGCTGTCACAGAACGCTCGATTTGCGCCTGCAAAGACTTCGGCAAAGCCTGCAAATTCCCCATAAATTGAATTTGCACGTCCTCGTCCACCATCTCCCGCAATTCTTGCCGCAGCTTACCCTCAAACAAACTCATTAAAAAATCCACTTCCCCGGCAGGCCGCCCCCAATTCTCCGTCGAAAAAGCATAGGCCGTTAAAGCTGGAATCCCCCAATCTTTGCAGCAGCGCAGCAGTTCCTTCAGAGTGCTAGCTCCTCGGCGATGCCCCGCAATCCGCGGCAACCCCTTCTTCTGAGCCCAGCGCCCGTTCCCGTCCATAATCACTGCTATGTGCTTAGGCAGTAGTTCCTGTTGCAGATCCTCCGGCAACTTTTCCAAGCAAATTCCTTGACTCATGGTTTCTCCCGATTACCCGACTAACGGCGCAGTATCCGTTTTAATAGCGTCACTCCCTTCAATCCTATCTGGCGTCCGAGATTGCCGATCGGAATTGGAGCCACAGCTCTTTCTCCCTCGGACGGAAACAGCTTTGCTTCCAGCAATTCCTTAAGTTTGTTGCTAGTCAAAGGTCGATTTAAAAGTCCCATCTGGGCTAAAGAAATAGAACCCGTTTCCTCGGACACCACCACGCACAGGCAAGCTTGCACCCGTTCCGTAATCCCCATTGCCGCCCGGTGGCGGGTTCCCAACTGCCGCGACGCAGTGCGATCGGACAAAGGCAAAATTACCCCCGCCGACACGATCCGCGAACCTCGAATCAAAACAGCTCCGTCATGCAGCAAAGTTTGCGGCTGAAAGATAGTCTGCAACAATTCTTTAGAAACTTCAGCATTTAGCTTTAATCCCGGCACAGAAAAATCTCGATCGTCGATCGGAGAATCTGTTTCTATAATTAGTAAAGCGCCCGTGCGGTTTTGCGAAAGTTCTTTTACTGCGTCCACAATTTCATCTATTACGCTGTCCGGTTCGGGATTGGGTCGGCGATCGCGTCCAAACAGTTGCCGAAATTCCCCCCGACCCAATTGTTCCAGAAATCGGCGAAACTCCGACTGCAATATTACCGCCATTGCCACAGCAGAACCCGTCACCAAGCTGTTGAGGGCAACGTGCAACAGCCTCAATCCAGCCCAGTTGCTCACCGCCGCCGCCAGCATCAAAATAATAAATCCCCGTACCATCCACAGCGTTCTGCGCTCGCCAACAATGACGAGCACCAAATACGCAAGGGCAAAAACCAGTCCAATATCGATCCCTTGAATCAATAAGGACTGAACCAGGGCCAAGTCAAAGCCAAATTGTTGATTGTTCATGGTTCATCGAACGCTACCGCCTGTGAACCGCGAACCGTGATGCACTCGAACCCGTGAACCATGAACAGTTGTTATAAGGAATACGCTGAAAATCCCCGTGTTTTTAGACCGGGGAGTGTCAATCCAATCGTGTGACTGAACAAGGCAAAAGTTAAAAGTGAAAAGGCAATCATCACTAAGTAAACATGGATTATCTTTCTTTTAACTTTTAACTTTTAACTTCTAAGTTTTTACTTTTGAGCTCCGAGTCGTTCAGGAAGGCGGTCAAGCCTTAGCAAATCCTGGTAAGTTTCCCGCTGTATAATCGTGTTAACTTCCCCATTTCTCACTAAAACCGCTGCCGGTCTGGGTACTCGGTTATAGTTAGAAGCCATGCTGTAATTGTATGCTCCCGTAGCCGTCACCACGAGGACATCTCCAGGCTTACACTCTGGCAACTTAGCATCTTTAATCAGAATATCGCCTGATTCGCAGTGTTTGCCAGCAACTGTCACTGTTTCCGTTAAGGGAGCAGACATTTGGTTGGCTG
This sequence comes from Microcoleus sp. D3_18_C4, assembly GCF_036702355.1. Classification (NCBI taxonomy): domain Bacteria; kingdom Bacillati; phylum Cyanobacteriota; class Cyanophyceae; order Oscillatoriales; family Microcoleaceae; genus Microcoleus; species Microcoleus sp. D3_18_C4. The sequence continues at coordinate 2,178 of NZ_JAUBTF010000002.1, read as the reverse complement.
CGAGAACTCGATAAACTGATTGGTAGGTAATGGGACGCGGATTGTCCGACATACCTCCATCCACAGCTAGATACGTCCGCATTTGCGGAATGACTTTTTGAGAGCCAACAGTATAAGCAGTGACACAGGCTGTACCGACGAGCGATCGACCCGGTTCGCAAAGCAATTTTGGTAATGGCAATTGCTGCCGCTCGCAAGCTGCTACCACTGCGGAGCAAATTGTACGAGCCCAATCTTCTATGCTGGGAGGATCGTCCGCTTCAGTATAGCGAATGCCCAACCCGCCGCCAATATTAATTTCTGTGGCTGGTAAACCATAACTCTGTGCTTTTGTCAAGGCCTGAATTATGACTTCAGCTAAATCGTCATGGGGTTGCAGTTCAAAAATCTGAGAGCCGATGTGAGCGTGTACTCCCACGCAAAATAACGACGATTGTTGGCTGATGAATTCAAAAACTCGATCGAGGGAATTGGGATCGAAGCCAAATTTACTGTCGATTTGACCCGTTTGAATGTACTCGTGGGTGTGACACTCAATTCCAGGAGTAAACCGCACCATAACTCGTGTCGGCCCGCCTGTCTTGCTGCTGACACCCAATTTTCCCAACTCTGCTAGAGTCTCCAAATCAAGCCAATTGTCGGCTACGGTAACGCAGCCGCTTTCGACAGCGAGCTGGATTTCCTCGCGGGATTTGTTGTTCCCGTGAAAGTAGATTTTGTCGGGATTCACACCAGCTTGTAGTGCTGTGTGGATTTCTCCTGCAGATACCACATCTATCCCTAAACCTTCCGAAGCGGCGATCGCGCAAACTGCCAAACAACTCCAAGCTTTAGAAGCATATAGCACTTGAGATTCGCCCGGATAGTACCGTTTAAAAGCATCTCGGTACTGGCTGCTTGTGGCCCGCAGCGTTTCTTCATCTAAAATGTACAGTGGCGAGCCAAATTGCTCCACCAAAGCTGTCACCTCGCAGCCTCCGATTTCCAACCGATCGCGACTGTTAACACTGGCTGTCAGCGGTAAAAGTTCTTGATTGGGCGATCGATTTTGCAGGGCTTGTTGAGACTCAGACAGATACTTAAGTCCCGATTCTACCCCGATCGATTGAGTTGATACCATCTCGCAATAACTATCCTTACGGTCTTTCTCAGTGTACAATTGACCGCAAGCAATTGGGTCATAAGGGCCCAGATTGATGCTTTTGAGTAATTTTAAAATCTAAAATCTAAAATCTAAAATCCCCTGTGCGTTTTATAGAAATTAAACATCTCGCCCCAGAACACCTGCCTAGCGCGGTAGAGCTCGATCGACTTTGTTTTGGGGGACTGTGGACTTTAGAAGGCTACAAGCGCGAGTTAGAGAGTCCTAACAGCGATTTATTAGGTTTGTGGACGTGGGAAACTGAGGACTGTGAATCAGATCCAAACCGGGCGGGCACGGGGACACCGCCCCTACAGATTCCGGCGGGCACGGGGGCACCGCCCCTACAGATTCCGCCAACTCTCATTGGTATCGGTTGTTTGTGGGCGATTTTAGAAGAAGCTCACATTATAATGCTGGCAATTCATCCTCAGTTTCAACGTCATGGTTTGGGACAAGCTCTGCTTTTGGCTTTGCTAAAATCGGCTTGTGACAGACAATTAGAGCGCGCAACTTTAGAAGTGCGGGATTCTAATTTAGCGGCAGTTTACCTGTACAAAAAGTTTGGTTTTAAAGAGGCTGGACGGCGCAAGCGATACTACGAAGACACAGGAGAAGATGCTCTGGTAATGTGGCGCAGCGGTCTGGAAAAACCGGAATTTCAGCAATATTTGGCGGTTGAGAAAGTGCAGATGTGCGATCGGCTGCATCAGAAAAATTGGCATTGGGCGATCGATAGTTTTGAGTTTTAAATGTAATTTATTGAGTCTTTAACTTGCATTGAGAAATAATGGGTTACTCGATATAAATTTAGTTCAAAATCCTCATAGGCAATCAACTTCAGCATGGGAAGAAACCTCTGCCTGCACGATCATACTTACCGCTTTGCTTCGCGCTCGTTTGAACCGTGCAGAGTATAGTCTGAGCCAAACCCCTCGGAGTGTAGCAACACTTACTAATCATTCGTAACAAGTTAAGCTTGGATGGCAGTTGTCAAGGGGATTTGAGAAGATGCTTCAAAGAAAAAGTAGTCAGAC